>NZ_FPBI01000061.1:0-4079 GCF_900116595.1 Mesorhizobium sp. YR577
GAAAGTGTATTGCGATAATATTCGAGCTGCTTTTCCTTGTGACGCTCATCGCGCTGTGTGTAGTGAGCGACCTGGTTGTTTATGAAGACCGAACCCATGAGCAGCATCGCGCCGAGCAATCCGAGCATGACGATCAGGATATGGCCGCCGCCGAACATCGAATCCAAGCCCATCGCCCAGTTCCCTCTAAACCCGCTTCACCATACTCACCGTGATCACCATCATGGCTTCGTACCGCGCTAGGATGTGAAGACGGCGCATTCCTTCGGAAACGCATGGGTATTTGCGATTCATTAGATTTCGCTGTCCTTGAACAGGCGGTATTCCCGCTTTTCGGAGTTCCAGACGGCATTGAACATTGTTTTCGGATGCAGCTTCCAGGTTTCTATCGCTTCTCGGTCGACTTTGATTTTTCATCCGTCAATAGAAATCGATTTTGGCCATTTGTCACGGAATACATTGTCGTAGGATATCTTCACAATAAAATCCCTCTTGCCACCTTATATCAAAAAATACTCGAGAGAAAAGTAGTTGCGCCCCATAATAATTTGCTATTGCTTGCAGTTGGCGTACCATGTTTTGGTGGCCGGCCATGAAAACGGGCGCTGGTTTTTGGAAGATGCTATTGAGCTTTCGCCCTGATGCAGGAGGGAGAAGCAATGACACCTCCCCAAGTCTTTCACCCAAGCAGCTATTATCCTGATGACTTGAAGATGCTGACCCGCGTGTGCGGGCTGATGCGCATCGAACTCGGCTATGAATCAGGTGGCAAAGGCGCAAAAGTTATCGCCGACCGTGCTTTGGCTCTCTTCACCGCCGGCGTATCGGACGAAGCGGATTTGCTTCAGAAGCTGAGGCAGCAAGCGTAGGTCAAGTTCACTCGCCTCACTTTGCCCGCGCTCCGAACGAGGTAACCGGCTTTCTGCCTCGCCGATTGTCTTGTTCGGGGCTGATCTAGATCAGTATTGATCTGCTTCATCAGTGCTATTGTTGCCAATTGCTCGGCTCAATGCCGGCTGTTCGCATTGAGCAGGGCGGGGGCGTCTTGTAGCCCCGAGTTCCCCCGCTGCTCTTTTTGGAAGTTGCATCCCGCTATGAGATTTTTCTTCGATTATAGATCCAAGAACTTCTTTGTGGCGGACGAGGTTGGTATGGAACTTCCGACCCTGCGCGCCGCTGCTGGCGTTGCTGCCAAATTGCTGGCCGCTGAGGCGGAAGATTTGTTCTCCGAAACCAAACTTGCTGAGGCGTCAATAGAGGTTCGTGGCGCCCGCCGCCACGGTGCCCTGACGGTCACACTCTGCTTGTAATATTCGTTTCGAAGCAAGAGTCCGGCGAAGCTGCCGGTGTAGCCGCGCTGCTTGACGTCATTGAAACAGGTGCCGGCCGCAGCGGTTCCCATCCTTCCAGCATTGGGCGAGGAAGGCTTCGAAACACCAAGGTGATGTGGGCTTCAATGCTGCTCGCCGCCTGTCTGGGGGTGCCTTGAATTTGAGCCAATTTGCCACGCTGCGACGCTCATAGCCGGTCCGTCGGGCGATCTCGCTGTAAGTCAGACCTCCTCGCGCCAGGCATGGAGTTTCTCGAGTATTTCCTGGCGAGATTGCCTATTCGCGAGGCGGGCGCGACGGCGGTGTGTCGCAGCGTCGACGATTGCGTCCTCCGACAAGATGGCCCTGCCGGTGGCACGTCCAGAAAGGCTCATCTGTTCTTCGATGGCAGAGCGAAGATTCTGGACTAGGTGAAATCGATCGGCAACCTGTAGCGCCTGCGGTGCGACCTCGCGAACAGCCTGCGCATGCAGACCGCAGGGTCCCGTCCGGCGACTTCGATAGAAGGACGGCTCCGCAGCCACTTGGCCGCACTCTCAACGCTCCGATCGTCCAGAATGTCGATAACCGAGCGGCGCTCGAGATCAACCAAGATGGTCCCATAGCTTGTCGCCCGCCGCCAACTCCAGTCATCGATGCCGACCACTCGGACCTCGGAGTTGCGGTGACCGACCGTGGCATTCCGCTTCAATTGCCGCAGGATGGCGTCGTCGCTGACCGGCATGCCGAGCCGTTGCATCAAGCGTTCGCCAGGACGGCCGCTAGTGCTGTGGCCAAGCAGGCCAACAAACTCCCCGACTCTTCTCGTCCGGCGCGCATAAGGAGCAGCGATCATCGGCAGCCGGTCGGTGAACGTTTGTCGCTCACATTTGCGATATGAGCATCGCCAGCGGCTCAGCAGGAGCTTCACTGTCACCGGCTTGCCCTGGACTGGCAGATCCTGGAGGTCGCGGTTGGACCGGCCATGCCGCCTTCGGCTTCGCCCTCCGCAATCGGTGCAAATGCCGATTGATGCTCCGGCAGCGGAAACAACAAACCGTCATCAACATTGAGCGCGACACCCAGAATTCTGACCAGGGTCCTGCCATAGAAACTCTACTTTGTTCGAAGCTCAGGGGCGACGCTAGTTTTCTTGGGTGGCGCCGCCCCTTCATTGCCGAGAAGGGAGATGAAGAACTTTAGGACGTTCTGTACCGTGCGCTCCGCATCTTCGCCCGAAACTGCCCACTGCGTGAAGTGGCCATCAATGTACATGCGCCCCAGCCCATAGACGATGGCTCTGGCCGCTATGTGAGTCTCCGCAATATTGTCCGAGCGCAACTTCCCTTGTTGCTGGGTATCCACAATCGCTTCCTCCATGAGCGAACGTACAATCTTGTTGTCTTCGCGTAGCGACTCCGAGCCCCCCCAGTCGATGAGATTGCGTGTCGAGATGATCTGAAAGTGGGTGGGATTGTGGATCGCCCAGTGAAGGTAAGCCGACCCGATCGCGGCAAAGCGCGCCATCGGATCGTTCTGCGGAACGGCTTCAACCGCCTTGATCACCTCATCCTTGAACAGTCTCATGGCCTGTTCCGCAACGGCCGTCATCAGGGCGGTCTTGTTGGTGAAATGGCGGAATGGTGCTCCGGGCGAAACGCCTGCACGCTTGGCCGCCTCGCGCACGCTTACATTTTCGGGCCCGCCTTCCTCCACAAGCTGGACGGCGGCCTCGATTAGCGCTTCACGCAAATTACCGTGGCGGTAACTGGTGCGGCTGGGCACCTTGCCTTTTGACATCAACCCACCTTCCAATTTCCGCACGGTCACGCGGCCAAATCTAAGCAAACCGTATTGAATAAGTAATCACTGTTTACAATTGGTTCAATCCATTGTAAACAGTGATTACTAACGGATCGGAAAGAGCAGGCGATTTCGCCGCTCCCGACTCCCGGAGGGACCACCATGCTCGCCAATGTCGCAGAACAACGTGCCCCATACGCCTTGAAATTCGCAGATAGATTGGAGGCGCTGCATGTGGACAAGCTCCCCGCCAACCTGTCCACTACTACAGTCTCCAACGTCACGCTCTACCGTCTCGCGGCCACCGCCGGAATGGGCAGCGCCTTGATTCTTCTAGTCAATGCGGCCAAACGCGGCTCGCTTATTCCTGCCAGCGATCTGACGCAGCTGCTGGCGCCATTCGCCGAGGTCCTGGCGCTCGGGTTCGTGATCGGGCTGTTCATGGCATTTGGGCGCCGTGCCGGCCTGTTCGGCCTCGTCGCATTCGCCATGAACTTCATCGCGCTAGCGAGCCTAGAAGGCGTGGAAGTCGTCATCAACCTGATATTCGCGAAGCTTCCGCTGGAGACGATCGTGGAACTTCGGGCGGGGCCGCTAGGACTGATGTTGACCGTTGCCTCAATTCTGTTCCTGGTCGGCTCGCTCGCCTTCGTCGCCTCGATGTTCGCGGGAAAAGGTGTGCCGCGCATTCCGCTCATTCTCTACGCCGTTGGCGTTGTGCCGATCGCGTTCCGAGCATTCGTCCCCGAACTGGCACTTGATCTCGGTTTGGTGTCCCTTGCCGTCGCTATCGGCTGGCTGGCGGTATTCATGTGGATCAGTGCTCACACTATCGGGCACGCCGTCACCGATAGTACTTCGGGTGCACGAGCCTAGGGTTCAAACCCATTTATCGCGTTGATTTGGCGTAGCAAATCAGATTCAGGATTTCCGATCAACGGATTGGAGGCTTGGATGGGTCGGTTG
>NZ_FPBI01000044.1:0-24213 GCF_900116595.1 Mesorhizobium sp. YR577
GAAAGTGTATTGCGATAATATTCGAGCTGCTTTTCCTTGTGACGCTCATCGCGCTGTGTGTAGTGAGCGACCTGGTTGTTTATGAAGACCGAACCATGAGCAGCATCGCGCCGAGCAATCCGAGCATGACGATCAGGATATGGCCGCCGCCGAACATCGAATCCAAGCCCATCGCCCAGTTCCCGTTTCCAACCGCTTGGCGTTGCCCACCATGATCACCGCGTCAATAGGCTTTATGCCCTTCGACCTTGATCCCACTGAGCTGTTCGACATGCCGAGAATACCACTAAGTTTGTCGTGGCACGCCTTCTTTATCGGACAACTGATACGTATCGCCCACTCTCCGAGATGGGCCTGAGAGATTGGCCTGGAACTATGCAGAGTAGCTGTTTTGATCTATGGCTCCCCTCAAATGAGACGCAGGTGTTACACTTTGCCTCTGCGATAGGCGTCCAACAGAGATTCTTCATCCGTTAGGCCGGATTCAAATAACGCAAGAATCTCGTTGGCGATTCCCATCGCTTGCTCGCTACCCGCCGGATAGCCATATTCGCGACGCAGCGTCTTGCAAACATCACGCAAGAACGAGCTCTTCTCGTCAGTCACTCTCATATATCGCTGTTGCAATTGCTTCCCCATCATGACTGCAACAGCCCCTCGCAGACATAACTTGATCGAAAAATCCTGGAAAGTGAATAACGTCGGAGAAGACCGCATGCCGTTGTTCCGGTGCGCTGCCGTGCGCCAGATCCTGCAGGAAGTCGGTAGGCACATCGGTGAATCGATCGCCATATGCCGTCAATGTATCGCGATCCCTCACCGCGCCGCTGTGATGTTACCTACCGGCATACTGAGGGTTACAGCCTTCATCGGTTCGGTAGCCGGCCATCACGGCATCCTGTATTGTGTGTCCGCTGTGGGAGATCGCCATGCAAATGATCGCAATCATCTTATTCATGGTGGCTTTGCCCATCGTCTCCATCGGAATAGATGTAGGCACCGCCGGCACCCCGATGATCATAGCCTTGGGAAAATGGTTCGTTTTCTGGGGCGTTGGATGGCGGCTTGCCACTGCTGCAATACGCCAGGCGATGAATCCCCTGTTCACGGCCAAGGCCATCTTCGAGATTGAAGATCCCCGAGCCTCGAAACTGGTTCTTGAAATTGCCTTCGTCAATTTTGCGTTGGGCGCGACTTCCATTGCCAGTCTTTATTTTCCGGCATGGGTTCCTGCGATGGCTATGGCAGGCGCGATTTTCTATGGGCTTGCTGGCTTTCAGCACATCAAAAACAAGGCGACAACGTCAGCAGAAATTGCGGCAATGGTGTCCGATCTGGGCATTGCCGCAATTCTAGCAATTTATCTGGCACTACTCGCGATAGCCGACTGAAGTGATGCGGCGGCGAACCGCCGCGCCCGTGGATCAGGGCTTGCTAGCCAGTTCCAGGAGCAGTGACAACCTCCGGATTCTTCACCCGGGTCGGATCGCCGACGAGCCAATTGCTGATGACGCTCATGCTTCTTCGCGAGGAATATGATGACATAGGTTAGGGCCGCCAGATCAGATTCGCGATATCTTTTCTGGCTGTTCAATGCGCTGTCGGGAATTCCCAAAGCGAAGGCTCATTCAGGACCCAGTGCCGACGCGTCTTTTGAAGAAGCTTGTTGGCAATATTTTGCAAGACCACATTGCGAGAGCAACCGGTTGGAAGGCCGACGAACAAGCTGCTCAGTGGGAGTGGAGTTTTTACCGTGAATTATCTTTGCGCTTCCGTTCTTGGCCTCATGTTAGGGAGTTCGGTCGCTGCCGCCGGCCCCTTGCACGATACAGCCAAAGAGGGCGATGTCGAACGCACGAAACAACTGCTCGATCAGGGCGCCGATGTTGCAGAATTCGATACGGCGGGCGAACCGGCGCTGTTGATCGCGTCGCTGGCTGGACATACCGAGATTGTCGCCCTCCTGCTCGAACACGGCTCCGATATTCATGTTCGCAACAAAGGCGGACTGACTGCCCTGCACGCAGCCGCATATGGGGGAAACCTCAAGGTCGTCGAGCTGCTGGTGGCAAAGGGTGCGCCAGTTAACGACGCAAAGAATTTCTACCATATGTCGGCTCTGCATGCCGCAGCCGAAGAAGGCCATGCGGATGTCGTCGCTTTCCTGTTGGCCAACAAGGCAGAGATCGAAGCGAAGGAAAGGAACGGCTATACGCCCCTGACCCAGGCTGGATGGCGCGAGCATTGGGATGCCGCAAGCCTGCTGATGAAAGCGGGTGCTTCCTGCCAGAAAGCCGATCTTGTCGGCAAATGGCTCCATGAGGAATGCACCAAGCGAAAATGACGTCCGGTTGCGGAGCTCTGCCCGGAAAACGGAGGAATTGAAAATGTTTGATCCTAGGTGGAAACGACCTGTCCGGATTGCCGCGGCTGCCAGTGCTGCTTCAGTCCTGCTCTCCTTCGCTCAGGTCGCTGTGGCCGAAGACCTTGTCAATACAGGCTATTTTGGCGACGTTGCAATCAAGGGTTACGACCCTGTTGCCTACTTCACCCAGAACCGGGCCGTGGAAGGATCTGCAAAATATTCCTACCACTGGCTGGGCGCGACCTGGCATTTCGCCAGTGCAGAAAATCGCGATCTTTTCGCAAGCGAACCGGCGAAATATGCCCCGCAATACGGCGGCTACTGCGCCGACGGCGTCTCGTTCGGGACGGTTACAACCAACATCGACCCGAAAGCCTGGCGGATTATCGAAGGCAAGCTCTACATAAGCTACGATCCAGGGGCAGCCGACGGTTTTGAAAAGATCCCAACTAAAGTTGTCGATTCACAAAAGCATTGGTCAGAGGTCGAGAACACGCTGGTTTCTGAAAAGCTGGAGAAGAACTGGCAGCAATCTTCGCCGAATTGACACTGGAGATACCGCTACCGCCATTTCATCGGGCGAGAGAAAAATACATCAAAGCCCGCGGCGTGACGTGAATGTATTCGGCGTCGCGCTGCTCTTGGCCTGTGTTGCGGTAGACGTATCCGCACACCATGCGATCCAGAAAATAGCCGGTGAACTTCTCGCAAAGCCTGTTGTCGCGAAGCTCTATGACACCGGTGATGTTCGTGTTGGCGCTGCGATAGGCGGTGTTTCCGGCCTTGTCGAAGTACTGGATGAATTCGGTGCCGTTCTTGTGCCGCCCGGTCCACGTCTTGTCGCTGACAACGCTGCGGAGCTCCGCACCGCCGACCTGGTCACTCTCTGCTCCCTTGAACCCGAACGGCCATTCGGGAACGCCTGCCGTGCGGAGGCCGATCAGATGATGGCTAAGGTCGTCCTGGCGCCAATAATCATACAGGTAGCCATAATAGGCCAAATTACTGTCAGGAAACAGCTTCAGCAATTCCGTCGCTTCCTGCTCTCCGCGCGTCTGGTCGCCCTGGTCGACATAAGCCGCGGCCAGATATTCCCGCGCTGGCTCCACATTAGGCAGGGCATCTCGTGCCGCTTCGATCAGGGGAATCGCCCGCTCGTTTTCGTGCGCCGTATAGAAGACAACCCCCGCCAGCAACTGGAAGCTCGGGGGCGGTGACGGATCGAGACGCAATGCCTTGTCCATTTCCGTCACAGCCTGTTCGCGGCTGCCGGTGTGGGCCAGAATCAGGGCCAGGTTGCCGAATGCCTCCGCATCACTCGCCTGGGCCGCCACCGCCCTATTCGCGGAATCTCTCGCCTCCGCCTCCCGGCCATCGACCAGTTGAAGCAGCGCCAGGACGGTATGGGCGCGGGCATTGTTGGGATCCAGCTTCAAGGCTTGCCCGGCGGCATCATAGGCTATTTTTCGTGCCACCGCAGCCGACCAGAGATAATTATAGTCGTTGCGCCAGACGTCGACGGCAATCCTGGCGATACCGGCATGTGCGGCGGCAAATCCCGGGTCCAGATCGATCGCCTTCTGGTAGTAGGACAATGTTCGGCGATAGGTCTCGACGTCGCTGTAAAGGAAGCCCTCCTGCTCAGCCCGTAGAAAATAGTCGTAGGCTTCCAGGTTGTCGGTGGGGATTCGCGCCAGTTGGTCGCGCTCGCCTTCACTCAGCTTGACGGCCAGTGCCGAAATGATCTTGCCGATGACGTCGTCCTGAACCGCGAAAAGGTCTGTGTATTGGCGATCATAGCGTTCGGCCCAAAGAGAGAGCCCGGTGAGCGCGTCGATCAGCTTGACGTTGATCCGCAGCCTCGACGTGGCCCGCTGCAGCGTGCCTTCCAGAACGTAGTGGACACCGAGTTCCGCGGCTACATCCTGGATCTTGCCGTTCGTAGCTTGAACCGCAAAGACAGAATGCCGAGCGATCACAAACAGGCCGGATACCTTCGACAATTCGGTTATGAGGTCGTCTGTCAGGCCCTCCGCAAGGTGATCATGCTGTGTGTCGCCGCTGACATTGATAAAGGGCAGCACGGCGATCGAGGGCTTGTCCGGCAGCGGATAAGCGAACCGCTCGGTCTGCGTCGACGGCTGTGTGAGCGTCCACGGTTGCCACCAGAGCGCAGCGCCTGCAAAGACGAGCAGCAGGAAGGCAACCGCAATGGCCGCTTTGTTGCGGTTCGTCAAAACAGCAGACGTTTCGGGAGCGATAGGAGTTGCCAGCGCCGCCGCCTTGTCATCAAGCACAACCCGATAGGCCGTCACTGGCTCAGCTATGTTTTTGACCTGCTTTTCGCCGAGATGTTCGAAGGTGAGATCGAGTTTGCCCCGGACTTGATCGAAGGCCGAACCCGACAGGCATATCCCTCCGGGATCTGCCAGTTCCTGAAGCCGCGCCGCGACGTTTACACCATCGCCGAATACGTCTCCGTCATCGGGGATGATATCGCCGATATTGATGCCAATCCTGTAACGATACTGCGTATCTTCAGGTACGCCAGCATTCTCTTCGCGGAGAGCCAGTTGCACTTCGACCGCGAAGCAGACCGAGTCGACCACACTGGCGAACTCGATGAGCGCGCCATCGCCCGTAAACTTGAAGATGCGCCCGTGGTATTGATCTGCTCGGGGATTGAAGAGCTTTCTGCGATGCCGCCGATGAGCCGCTAGAGTGCCTCGCTCGTCCACGCCCATAAGGCGGGAATAGCCAACCATGTCGAACGCAAGGACCGCGGCCAGCCGCCGTTCCATGCTTGATCTCCCTTAAAATGAGATTATCCGAGGGGCGGTGGAAAATCCACACGATCGATTAGAAACGTCAGCGCCAAGCTGAATTTCCATCCGCCCCAGCACTGAGCGAGGAACTTTGGTGCCGCAGATTCCCGCTGTGGAATCCTTGCGCGCCAGAATTGGGGCACATTCGGTCGAGACAAGAGTGGTAAGGCGAGGACATAGCCGCTCCAGGCGATCCAGCCCGCGATCGCGGCAAGCACGATCATCACGACGATCGGGACATTTTCAGGGATCGATGGTGAGGACCGGTTTGGCACGGCCAAGGAGGCCGGTGTCAGGAATCGGCCCAAAATAACGTGAGTCATAGGAACCCGCAAAATCGAAGTGAAGAAAGAGATGCCCAGGCGGGACGATCCCACCGGGAAAGCGTGTACGCAGCCGCCCTTGGCCGTCCGTGGGCTGCAAGTTGGAATGTATGAGCGGCTTGCCGTTCGGATGTCGATGGTCTGAGCCTCGATTGCCGCCTTACGTCGTCAGATCATCGACGGATGGAAAAATTTCTTCGATCCATCCGACGTTGTCGCTTGGCGAGCGAGTGATGCCCCCAGCAACCGCCATGCTACCGGCTCGCAATTTGTTGCGACCGGATCTGCCTTGACCGAGGCAGCTCTCCGCCTGGCGGTCACTACATTAATACCTTGTCATAAAAAACAAACATGATAATTATTATCATGTTAATATCTCTAGAGACCAGCGGAGAGCGCTGCCCGGAACGCCGTTGGAGAAACTGGCTACATGAGATGCTTCGTCGCAATGCCTCGTCAGACAGCCATGCTACCCCTCCTGTCACGCGCCGACGGCTTCCGACATTGAACTATCAGCACTCCATGACCTGTTATACGGAAGGCATTCGGACTGTCGCGCCGGTCAAATGGCGTGGGCTCGACGGGCTGATGAGCGTATTTTGGGATGCCGAAGGCCAATCCGGTGCCAAGGCCTATTACCTATCCCCTGATCCGCGCATCGTGATCTTTTTCAATGACGTATCAGCCCATATCAGGATGTCCAATCGTGACGGAAGCTTCGGATTGCATACGCGTCCGATGACCCGCGCGATCTATGTGCCCGCCGGTATCCCCTTGTGGACGAACTTCACGTCCTCGCATCGGTTCTCGCACCTGGATCTGCATCTGCACAAGGATCGGCTGCTGAGGTTCCTCTCGCCCTCGGTGGGAACATCGGCCGCGTTGACGGCGCTGCGCCGTGCGGTCGAAATTCAGGACGTTACAGCTGTCGAAACACTGGCCGGATTGCTGGTCCACGAAGTTGCAAGTCCATCCAAACACGCGGTCTATGCGGAAAGCCTTGTAGGCAGTATTGTAAGCGGTCTTCTTGATATTCCCGAGCATGATGGCGAGCAAGCCAACGGCAGGCTCACCAAGGCACAGATAAACAAGTTGATTGCGCGCGTGAACGCGCGCGGCGACTGCCGCATGACCGTTGCCGAGATGGCCGCAACGGTCGGCTTGTCCGAAAGCTGGTTTGCCAATGTCTTCAAGCAGACTACTGGGGAAACGCCCCTGCAATGGCAACTCAGGAAACGCATAGACCTTGCTCGCACGCTGCTGTCGGGAAGCAGCCTGACCGTGGCAGATATAGCGGCGCAGCTTGGATTTTCCGATCAGGCCCACCTGACGAAAGCGTTTCGGCATGTTGTTGGAGAGACGCCGGCTGCGTGGCGCCGCCTTCGCCAATTGCGCTAGACTTGTCCCACCCGAAGAACTGCCGGGTGGGCCAGTTTCTCACCATGTTTGGCGCAACGTTGCGAAAATCGCGCGGCCGGGATTGTAGTAGTTTCCGCCGAAGTCTTCACTGGCGAGATGCTTCTCGTCAAACAGATTGGTAGCGTTCACCTGGAACGTCGTGTTCTCCTGGATCTTATAGGTGAAGGCCGCGTCGAAAACGACTGCGCTTTCCGAAGATCTGGTGTTTTCGATGTTGACGAAATACGCACCTATATAGCGAGCACCCAGCCCAAAAGTCATGTCTCCGCGCTGACCTTCGCCCGGCAAGGTATAGGTGCCCCACACTGAAGCAAAATGCTCCGGAACCCGCATCAGGCGGTGGCCGTTATTTGCGCCGCCGGGCTCTTCGATTTTGGAATCGATATAGGTATATGCTGCGATAACGTTGATGTTGTCCGTCACCTCAGCTTTGGCTTCAAGTTCAACACCGCGATGCCGGACCTTTTCAACCGTCGACGGCAGATACAGGACGTCGTCGAAGACAGTGATGTTTTCCTTCGTCAGATCGTAAACAGAAGCGGTAAATATGGCAGGAAAGGCCTCCGGTTGATATTTGATACCAGCTTCATACTGCTTGCCAGTCGTAGGCTCGGTTCCCACGTCAGGCGGCGCAGCGGATTCGGCATAATTGGTAAAGACCGCGAGCTCGTCGGTGATCTTGTAGCTGAGACCGAAGCGCTTGGTGAATTCGCTGATGTTGCTTGTATTCGTGACATCCGCAAGCAGGTCCGTTTCACCAATGTCGAGCCAGTCATTGCGCAAGCCGACGGTCGCGGTCAGCCTGTCGAAGAAGGTCAGATCCTGCTGGAGATAGATCGCCGTGGTCTTCTGGTCGTTTCTCACGCTCGCATAAGGCGCAACAACACCAGGCCCACCTGAATATACGGGGTTCTCCCAGTTGATGGGAGGCGCAGGGGTGTAAATGCTTTCGCCCTCCGACTTGAACTTGTTGTATTCCACACCGACCAGCGTGCGGCTTTCCACATCGTTGAAATTCGTCTCGTAAAGCAGATGCGCATCAATGATGAACTGATTGCTGGACTTGTCATTGCCGAAGAAATAGCGGTCTGCCAGGTTTGAACCATCGGCCCGCGTATTGCCGATATAGGCGCTGCCGAACGCGTTGTCCGACTTGCTGTAGCGGGCGTTGGAACCGAAGCTCAGGCCGTTGCCGAAATCGTGGTCGAATATGACACTGACGGTATTTCGGTCTGTGTCATTGAAGTAATAATCCGGCTCGCCGAAGAAACGATCCCTGTCGAAATCCGTACCCTTCGGGTGGCCACCGCTTCCGGGAACGCCGTTCCTATGCAGATGGTCGAAGACGACCGTGAGATTGGTCGCGTCGGTGGGGCGCCATGTCAGGCCGCCCATGAGGAACTTCTCGTCATCGCGCGAATAATCGTATTCGGCATTGGCGTCCTGGAGCTTGCCTGTCAGGCGATAAGACAGGGTATTGTCCACTGTGATGTTGTCGCCGAAGTCGAAGCCCGTTTCGGCATGTTTGAAGGATCCACCGGTGACATAAACTTCGCCGAAGCGTTCGCTCTTCGGCTTCTTCGTAACGTAGTTCACCAATCCGCCGGGCTCGGACGCACCGAAGCCCGAGGAATTGGCGCCCTTCAGCACCTCAATGCGCTCGAAGGCGTAGGGCTCTTCCCGCGTTCCGCCAAAAGTCCTGCCGATGACCAAACCGTCGCGATATGTATAAGGAGTGAAACCACGGATGTCGAAAAAGTCGTAGCGATCATCTGAACCGTAAAAATCCGTGACCACGCCGGCGGTATATTGAACGACTTGCTCTATGCTGGTCGCGTCGCGTTCCTGAATTTCCTTGGAGGTGATCACGGACACCGAGGCGGGTGCTTCTAGAATATTCGTTGGCATCTTGCCGGCGGCCGTGGTCTTCGTTGCGATGATCGACTTCGTATCGTTGTTGGCAGCGGTTCCGGCGCCCTCGACGGTGACCGTTTCCAGAACGATGCTGGCGTCCGAATTTTCGGCTTGCTGTGCCAGCGAATACGTCGGCGCAAGGGCGATAAGCGCCGTGCAACCGAGGAGCAACGCTTTTCGATAACGAGTCCGGTTCAGTCTCCGGTTACCGCTCGCTTCTTTGATGTCCATGTCAAATTTCCAGAAGTTCATGTTACCGCCGACCGTCGGCGAAGGATTGCCGGCATCGCTGAAAAACTCGTGCGGCGATCATCAGAATCAGCCTAACAGCTTGAAACGACGAGGATATCTCCTTGTGTTCCCGATCGATGGCAAAGACAGCTTGTCACCCCACCGCGCCTGATAACTTGAGGATGCTTATCCAGTATTGTAAATTTCTCCTTTTTTGTAAAAACCTGCGGAAACTTTGCCACTCATTTGCATGGGCGGCGGCATCGGTATTGACGCAATCTGATGAACCTGAAACTGAAACTCCACTTTAAACATGATGAAGGGTTTCGCCAATGCTGCGGTTGTTTCGTTTTCCCGTGCCATTGACCACTGTTTGGCTCTTGATCGTTGCATCCGGTTGCGCCTGGGCCGCGGAAAGCACCTCTTATCCGATCGTCATCAAGCATGCTCTGGGCACAACGACGATCACCGAAAAGCCCAAACGGGTTGCGACGGTTGCCTGGGCAAACCACGAGGTTCCACTCGCTCTGGGCATCGTGCCCGTCGGTTTCGCAGCAGCCGATTTCGGCGACGACGATGGCGACGGGCTGCTGCCCTGGGTGGCCAAAAAACTGGCGGAGCTGGGCGCCGACAAACCCGTCCTTTACGATGAAGGCGACGGCATCGATTTCGAGGCGGTCGCCGCCACGAGGCCGGATGTCATTCTGGCCGCCTATTCAGGGCTGAGCCAATCCGACTACGACACGCTGAGCCAGATCGCTCCGGTCGTCGCCTATCCCGACTCAGCCTGGGCAACCGAATGGCGCGAGACGATCCGCCTCAACAGTGCAGGTCTCGGCATGGCCGCCGAAGGCGACGCATTGATAGAGCAGATCGAGAAGGAGATTGCCGAGACCGTAGCCAAGCGTCCCGAACTTGAGGGCAAGTCGGCGATGTTCGTCACGCATCTCGACACAACCAATCTTAGCATCGTCAATTTCTATACCGCCAACGATACGCGGGTGAAGTTCTTCGCGGATCTCGGGCTGAAATCACCCAAAAGCGTTGCGGAAGCGACAACACCGGGACAGTTTGCCGCCGGGGTCAGCGCAGAACGGGTTGACGCCTTTGACGATGTCGACATCGTCGTGACCTATGGCAGCCAATCCCTGCTCGACGCCGTGCGGGCCGATCCTCTGCTGTCGAAGATGCCTGCGGTCACCAATGATGCAATCGTCATGCTTGGCCGCAACCCGCTTGGCACAGCGTCGAACCCTACCCCGCTGTCGATCTCCTGGGTTCTGAAGGATTATGTGGATCTGCTTGCCAAGGCAGCTGGAAAGTCCACCGGAACCCACCAATGACTTCTGAGAGTGCCATGCCGCGTGGTGAGATGGCTTTTGCCGGACGGTCCAACCGGGTCCGAACTTTGTGGCTGGTCACGACGGTTGCATTTCTTGTCGTACTCTGTGCCCTGTCCGTGGCGATCGGCACGCGTGAAGTGGCATGGAGTGACATCGTTGCGGCGCTTGGCGGGCATGTCGATGATATCGGTCAAGCCGCGGTTGCGGTCCGCATTCCGCGAACCCTGCTTACCCTGCTTGCCGGAGCAGCGCTCGGGCTTGCCGGGGCGATCATGCAGGGCGTAACGCGTAATCCGCTTGCAGATCCGGGTATCCTCGGTGTCAACATGGGCGCATCCCTGGCGGTTGTGATCGGGGTGGCTTGGTTCAATATCGCCTCAGCGAATGCTTATATTTTCACCGCCATTCTGGGTGCCGGTTTCTCGGCGGTCTTCGTCTATGTCGTCGGCTCCCTGGGACGCGGCGGGGCGACCCCCCTCAAGCTGGCGCTCGCTGGGGCAGCTACATCCGTTGCGTTCTCCTCGCTGGTCATTGCAGTGGTGCTGCCACGTAACGATATCGCGGGCGGCATCCGTGCATGGCAGATAGGCGGCGTAGGCGGAGCGACATTCGACCGCATTTCTCACATATTGCCATTCCTCGCGGTAGGGTTTGCCATCAGCCTGCTGTCGGCACGAAAGCTGAACTCGCTTGCTTTGGGCGACGATCTAGCCGCGGGGCTTGGCGAGCGCGTCGCGGTGGCCCGTGCAATCGCGGCGTTTAGCGCGATACTGCTGTGCGGCGCAATCACAGCGATTTGCGGACCGATCGGCTTTCTCGGGCTGATCGTGCCGCATCTGTGCCGTTTGCTTGTCGGGATCGATCATCGGTGGCTGCTGCCGTTTTCTGCCGTGAGCGGTGCCTGCCTGCTTCTGGCCGCCGATATTGTCGGGCGTATCATCGCTCGACCCGGCGAGCTCGACGTCGGCATTGTAACGGCTTTCGTCGGAGCACCGTTCTTCATCTGGATTGTCAGGCGCCAGCGGGTCCGTGAGTTGTGACGATGCATTCTTCCACGATCGATTTCATCGCCGATAGCCGTCGGCGTCGCGCACATAGCTACAATCTTGTCATCGCCATTCTTGTTGCCTTTCTGGCCACGACCTTTGCTCTGGCGCTGGTAATGGGGCAATCGTTCACGCCGCCCAAGGACGTCATCCGCGTCCTGCTGGGGGACGACGTGCCGGGGGCGAGCTTTACGGTCGGGCAGTTGCGGCTGCCACGCGCAGTCCTGTCGGTTCTCGCGGGGCTAAGCTTCGGGCTGGGCGGCGTGGCCTTCCAGATCATGCTGCGCAATCCCCTCGCCAGCCCGGACATCATCGGTATCAGCTCAGGTGCTAGTGCCGCCGCTGTCTTTGCCATCGTGGTGCTGTCGCTGAAAGGGCCGATCGTTTCAGTCTTTGCCGTTACCGCCGGTTTGGGCGTGGCGCTGCTGGTCTATGCCCTTTCCTTCAGGAATGGTGTTGCCGGAACGCGGCTTATCCTGGTCGGCATCGGTGTTTCGGCCATGCTCGAAAGCTTCATCGCCTATATCCTGTCCAGCGCGTCGAGCTGGAACCTGCAGGAGGCCATGCGCTGGCTGACCGGCAGCGTCAATGGCGCACAGCTCAACCAGGCACTGCCCCTTCTGATGGCATTGGTCGTCTTCGGAGGACTGCTGATAAGCCGCAGGCGCGATCTGGAGACGCTGAGGCTGGGAGACGACACCGCCGCAGCATTGGGTATCGGGGTTGCGAAGACCCGCATCTTCGTCATCGTGGCGGCGGTCGGCATGATCGCCTTTGCCACAGCAGTGACCGGGCCGATCGCCTTTGTTGCCTTCCTGTCCGGACCGATCGCCGCCCGCATCGTCGGGAACAACGGTTCGCTGCTGATACCTTCGGCGCTGATCGGGGCAATGCTTGTGCTGGTCGGCGATTATTGCGGTCAGTTCCTTTTACCAACCCGCTATCCGGTGGGCGTAATTACCGGCGCACTCGGCGCCCCCTTTCTGATTTTCCTGATCGTGCGCGTCAACCGTAGCGGAGACTCGCTGTGACCGTTCATTCCCTTGTCGTGAACGAGCTTTCGGCCGGTTACGGCGATACAGTCATTCTGGACGGGTTGGATCTTGCCGTACCACCCGGCAAGATCACCGTGATCGTCGGCGCCAACGCCTGCGGCAAGTCCACGCTGCTGCGCACCATGTCCAGGCTCATATCTCCGCGCCGCGGGCATGTGCTCCTCGACGGCAAGTCGATTCACCGCACCCCACCAAGGGAACTGGCTCGGACATTGGGCCTGCTTCCCCAATCGCCGATCGCGCCGGAAGGCATTACCGTTGCCGATCTTGTCGGTCGTGGACGGCACCCCCATCAGGGTATGTTTTCGCGCTGGACGCGTAAGGACGACGAAGCCGTCGCCGCAGCCCTCACGGCTACCAAAACCGTCGAACTTGCCGAAAGGCCGGTGGACGAGCTTTCCGGCGGGCAACGCCAGCGCGTCTGGATTGCCATGGCGTTGGCGCAGCAGACCGAAATTCTGCTACTGGACGAGCCGACGACATTTCTTGACATCAGCCATCAGATCGAAGTGCTCGATCTTCTGACCGATCTCAATCAAACGCGTGCAACGACAATCGTCATGGTGCTTCATGACCTCAATCTCGCGGCGCGCTATGCGGACCACCTCGTCGCAATGGCTCAAGGGCGTCTGCATGTCTCCGGCAAGCCAGATGACGTGCTGACGGAAGAGAACGTGCGGCAGGTCTTCGGCCTTGCAAGCCGCATCATCACCGACCCGACGTCGGGCAGGCCGATCATGCTTCCGATAAGCCGGCATCGGATGATGACCGCGAAATCTTGTCCGATGCCATGGCTGGCGCGAGCCCGCGCAAGACGACCCTGCCTCACACCAAAGGAAAACCGGCCATGAGCGCTCTTCAGCAATTCAAGCTCTCCGGTACGGCGCTGCCGAAGGACGCCCGAGGCATGCTCGACGAAATCTGCGAGCACTTCATCGAGCATGCCGAGGTTCAGCGAACTGATGATCTCGTGCTGCTCAAGAGTGATGTCGGGACCACGGACACCCAAGCGTCACTTCAGCTCAGTCGAAACATCATCGGGAAGCACCTGTTCTACTTTGCCGGGGAAGATCGGGCGTCCGAAAAACGGCGATGCGGTGAATATCCCCGCTAATCGCCGCATCCTCTGCGGCAATTATCCTTGCCTATGCGATGAATCAGGCGCATAATCTCCGCAGGAGATACGGAGATTATGGTAGAGTATATTCACCAGTTGCCCGAATGGCCGGCGTTCGCGTGGAGCCCTGAAAAGCTCTCCAGGCAGCTCGGGGTCGCCCGGCACCGGCAGGGCCGCCTCTTCGGCCAGATGCAAGCACTCGGATTCCCGCTGCGGCAGGAAGCGATTCTCACAACCTTGACTGAGGATGTTCTCAAGTCCAGCGAGATCGAAGGTGAAATCCTAGATCGCAAGCAGGTGAGGTCATCCATCGCACGCCGCCTTGGCATAGATGCAGGTGCGGTGCTTCCCGCTGATCGCCATGTCGAAGGCGTCGTCGAGATGATGCTCAACGCCACGCAGAATTTCAGCGAACGCCTGACCGACGAGCGCCTGTTCGACTGGCATGCCGCGCTATTTCCAACCGGTCGCAGCGGTTTGAACCGAATTGTCGTCGGCGCTTGGCGCAACGACAATTCGGGACCGATGCAGGTCGTCTCGGGTCCGTTCGGCAAAGAGCGTATCCACTATGAAGCACCAGCCGCCGAGCGTCTCGATGACGAGATGAAAGGATTTCTCGACTGGTTCAATAACGGCGAGGATATTGATCCGGTCCTAAAGGCGGGCTTGGCTCATCTCTGGTTCGTGACTATACATCCCTTCGATGATGGCAATGGCCGCATCGCCCGCGCTATTGCCGACATGGCACTGGCACGTTCGGAGGATAGCCCGCAGCGCTTCTACAGCATGTCGGCGCAAATTCGGCTCGATCGAAAAGCCTACTACGATATCCTGGAGAGGACGCAGAAATCGCGCGATCTAGATGTGACGCTGTGGCTGGAATGGTTTCTGCAATGCTTTGACCACGCCATAGAGGGCGCGGAGCAAACACTATCGGATGTGCTTACCAAAGCCGAGTTTTGGAAGAGGTATGCGGGTGAGCCGTTCAACCACCGTCAGCGGGATATGATCAATCGTCTCCTTGACGGATTCGAAGGCAAGCTCACATCCTCAAAGTATGCTACAATAGAAAAGTGTTCGCCAGACACCGCACTCCGCGACATCAACGAGCTAGTAGATCGTGGCATTCTTCAAAAAGATGCTGGCGGTGGTCGAAGCACGAGCTACAGTCTGCAAGAATAAGATGATCCTGCAAGCTTTCATCGATAATTGGACAAGCGACAACGGCGACAAACGCCCCTTATGGCCGGCTATCTAAATCGGGTCGACAAACGAGCGAACACCGCAAGCCATCGCTCTGCGGAGGGATAATTCGCTACGAAGGCCGCGCCTATCATAGCTGGGGATATTGATGGCGCGCGGGACTGAGGAGACGGCCAACTATCCGTGTCTCACTGTTCCATGAAAGCGCGTGACATGCTGTCGGTAACTGGCTTGGCGAGGTAGGAAAAAAACGTCCGCTCGGCAGTCTGTATCATTATTTCCACGGGCATACCCGGCGTAGGAGAAAATCCGGGGACCCGCGCTAATTCGCTGACGGCAAGTTTGACGCGAGCCAGATAGACTTCACGATTTTGATCGCCGCTGGTATCCGGCAAAGAATCCGCCGAGACGTAGTAGACCTCGCCATTCAGTACCGGCGTCGTGCGGCGATTGAGAGCGATCAGTTGGATCGTGGCTTTCTGTCCGACCCGGACAGTGTCGATCTCGGTGCGCGGAACCTGTGTTTCAATGACGAGCGGAACATCGGCCGGCAATATCTCGAGGATGCTCTTTCCGCTTTCGATGACACCGCCCGACGTATGGTAGAGCATGCGCACCACCGTCCCTGCCACGGGAGCGTGGATCGTGGCGCGATCAAGAACGTTCTCAGCCTCATGGGACTGCTGGCGAACGCTGTCGAGCTCTGCCTCGACGCTTTGCAACTCGTCGAGCGCCGCCTGTTTATATGCGGCCACCGTTTGCACGACTTGCTGATGATGCTTGGTAATCTGTGCATTGGTCTCCGAGACTTCCGCCGAAAGCCTGCCCATCTGCCCTTCCGCATCGGCCATCGCACGCTGAATCGCCTTGAGTTCTGTTTTGCGCAGAAGCCCTTGATCGGAAAGAATTTTCTTGCCGGTGTATTCTTCGTTGAGCAGGCGGAGCTGGCGCTCCATCGAATCCCATTGCTGCTGATAGCCGGTCGCGCGAAATTCGAGCGCCTTTATGTTCTGGTCGAGAAGTCCGATCTCACTGTCGAGCTTGCCGCGCGAAGCCTGAAAATTGAGTTCCTGACTTGCCACGATCGCGGCAACGTCCTCCTCGGCCCGGTTCTCTTGCATGATTTTGGGAAAGCTCACCTTCGTCATGCCGGCGGCCTCGGCCGATAGTCGCGCGACAATCCCCTCAAGCCGCAACCGGCGGAGAAAAAACTGACGTTCGTTGACGCGAGCCGCCGTCTCATCCAGCGTCAGCAGTGGCTGGTTCACTTTCACCACATCGCCCTCGCTGACCAGTAGCTCCTTGATGATGCCGCCTTCCAGATGCTGGACGATCTTGTTCTGACCAGTTGCAACGAAGCTTCCCTGCGTTATCACAGCGGCCGCCAGGGGTGCAGTCGTCGCCCATGTTCCAAATCCACCGAAACACAGAGCCAGCAGCGCTAGCCCGGCAAGCGTTTGTTTGCGGATGGAGCGCGGAACGTCTGCATACCATTCCGGACTGTTATGGGCAGCGACATCGGTCATCGGTAAATTCCGTTCATTCGAATTGCCTGGCCAGCGGCCCTGCGCCTCCTGGCCCCATGCCGCGCGCAGCCAAGGCCTGCAGAACCTCTTGACGCAAGCCGAACATCGAAACGGTGCCATTGGTGAGCAAGAGAATCTTGTCGACGCTTCGGAGAAGGGCCGGCCGCTGGGTGATCGTTATGACCGTGATCTTTTCCCGCTTGGCATGGGCCAGCGCTCGTGCCAGCGCGGCATCCCCTGCACTGTCGAGATTTGAGTTCGGCTCATCGAGGATGACCATCCGAGGATTCCCGAAAAAAGCGCGGGCCAGCGCAATACGCTGTTTTTGACCGCCAGAAAGCGGCGCGCCGTCGCCGGCCACGAAGGTCTCGTAGCCTTGCGGAAAAGTAGCGATCATTTCGTGGACATCGGCCAGCATGGCTGCCTGATAGATATCGGCGTCGGTGGCATCTTCGCGCATGCGTGCAATATTCTGCTTGATCGTTGCCGGGAACAGTTGAACGTCCTGAGGCAGATAGCCGATGTTCTCGCCGAACTGCCGCTGGTCCCAGTTGCGCAGATCCATCAGGTCGAGCCGCACGTTACCGGAAGTCGGGAGTATCGAGCCGACGAGCATCTTGCCCAGCGTCGTCTTGCCGGCACCCGAATTGCCGATGATTGCCAGCGAGTCTCCTGGCGTCAGTGAAAATGTAACGCCGTTCAGCACCACCCGCTTGGTTCCCTGCGGTACGAACAGCAGGCGCTCGACATCGAGGCGCCCTTCGGGGCGCGGCAGGTTGAGACGTTCGAAGTTGAGCGGCGACGACTGGAGCAGCGTTGCGATACGGCCATAGGCGGAGCGTGACTGTATGAACTGGTTCCAGCCTTCGATGGCCCCTTCGATCGGGGCGAGCGCCCTGCCGGCGATGATCGAGGCGGCAATGACCATGCCGCCGGTTATCTCTCCTTCGATGGCCAGAAACGCACCCCAGCCAAGCAATGCGACCTGCGTCAGAAGCCGTGAGGCCTTGGAGGTCGCTGCCGAAACGATGTTGCGGTCCTGCGCGATCACCTGGGCCCTGAGCGAGCCGGCGGTATCCCGGCCCCAGATGCGGACAGCCTCCGGTATCATCGCCAGCGCATTGATGATCTGCGAGTTGCGCGACATCGAATCCAGATGCAGATTCGCCTTGCTCTGATGAACGTTGGCTTCGGCAAAAGGTCCTGCGGTCGCCCGCTGGTTGATCATGGTGATCCCCAGCAAGACGATCGCCGATCCACATACGATGAAGCCAAGATGCGGATGGACGAGAAACACCGCCAGGATAAAGAAAGGAACCATCGGCGCATCCAGAAAGGACAGCAACGTTCCCGAAACGAGGAACGAACGAAGCTGCTGAAGATCACCAAGCGTCTGGTATTCGCGGCCGTTGCTGTGAAGTGCTGCACGCGCCGCAGCACTCAGGATCGGGGCGCCGAGTTGCACTGCGACCTCGACCGCTGTTCGCATGAGTATGAAGCGCCGGATCGCATCGAGCATCGCCTGCAGCAAAACAGCGCCTACGATAACTGCCGTCAGCATGACCAGCGTATTGAGGGACCGGCTGGTCAGCACGCGGTCTGAAATCTGAAAGAGATAGATGGGAATGGCAAGAACGAGGATGTTGCTGGCGACTGTGAAAATCATCACGACGAGAAGATTGGCACGCACCGCCTGCAAGCCGGCTTTCAGATTCTTCCCGAAATCGATCGGGCCCAGGCGCTTGTGGAAATGTCCGCCGCCTCGACCGCCATTGTCCGCAGTGCCTGGACCAGACGGCTTGGCATCCGCCTTGAGCGGTCCGCGATCAACCTCGATGGTCAGAGCGGCAGGCGGAATGTGTTTCGCTTCCAGAATCTCCGCACTGTCGGGCTCTACACTCAGCGCCTTCGGCTCCGCTGCTTCAGACTGGTCCAGCACCTCGACGACGGCAATCGGCTCGATTGGAGCGGTTTCCGACTGCGGTTCGTCGGCCTCAATCAGCGGCGGCGAAGCAGCCGCCAAAGACGCTGTAACTTCGGATAACGAAAGCGACGCCGAAACATCGTCAGAGGGAGGCGCGTCATCGGGAAGTGTGGCGGTACCGGGAGACGTTACTTCATCAGGCGGCGATGGATCCTCGGTAGTTGGCTTGACGTCTGAGCGCTTAATGCCGGAGGCCGCATTCAACTGCGCTATGATTTCATCAAGCCTGGCCAGCGACCGCTCAACGACCTCCTCCTGCTTGTGAAGGCGCTCTGAAAGGACAGCCGGCGCGCCTGCCTCGCTTTGTCTTGTGAACCCGGGCTCTCCCTCGTCATTGGTGAACGGTCGCCATGGGAGATCATTGTCATCTTTCATCACGATCCTCAGAGTTCGCGCTCAGGCCAGCATCGTCTGCATCACGTCACCATGCGGTGCGTCGAGGGTGGGTTGGAGGGTGGAGGATGCAGCGTCGCCATGATCCGCGACATCGTCATCAAGGAAGGCGATGGCTTCATTGACCAGTACGTCCGGGTCCCTGCCGCCAAGTTCGGGATGGGCTGAAACCAGTTCCGCCTGGATCAGGATCTCATCGGAGTACTGGTTGCCGCCGACATAGGTCTTGCCCGTCGAATCGAGGTCCACAATTTCGGCGACATTGATCAGGGCGTTGGAACCGGTCGAAATAGTCCAGTGCGCTCCGGGGAAACTGTCTTCAATGCCGTTCATGGCCAGGGCGATTTCGTCGGAATCGCCCAAGATATTGGTTTGCTTTATATATTGCAGGTCGAAAATGTTACCCGACACGTAGAGGACACGGAGCGTACCGATGCCCGAGAACGAAGGATCGTTCAGAACGTCTGCGTCCAGTTTTTTGTCGCCGTCCTTGAGATAGTCCGCCGTCTGCTTGTAGTGCGAAGGCAGTGCGGCGAAGCGATCCCCTCCTCCGACATTGACGATTCCGGCCTGGTTCCAAAGCAGGTTGCCGCTGGAAGAAAGCGAGCCATCCCCGGTGGTGTGAAAACCGTTGACGCCGCCCACAAGGTCGTCATCGAGCATGACATTCATCTGCTGGATGAAATTGGCATCATAGATGTTTCCGCCGACGATGATGAGATCGTAGTAGAGCCCCAGCTCCGTAAGGGAGACATCGTTGAGCGCGGTGTTGTCACCGGTCGTCACCGTCGTCTTGACGCCCGACGACGACAGCACATGCACATCATCGTCCGTCACGAAGCTGAATTGCTCGATCCAGTTCATGAAGATCAGATCGCCGTCGATGCTGGTGACCGCCCAATGCTGCGGGAAGCCCCCGGCATCTGCCCGTGTGTTCGTATCTTCAGTGGGATCGACACGCGCGAATACCGCGATGTTGAAAGCCTCGGTTGCGGCCATGGGATCAAATGTCCAGCCGCCGACGAACGAACCGATCGCATCATTGTCGCTCCAGACATTGGTCTGGATGATAGCATTCACCTCCACATAATCTCCGACCGTCGCCATAACCGGTCCGGTCAGCCAATTGTTGGTGAGTGCTGCTGAATTGACCAGCGTGTTGCTTCCGGCTTCCAGCGTGACCGAGGCCTCGATCTCGACCGAACCCAGACTGCTATCGGAGTGAACGGTACCGGCGTCCTCGGCCTCATCGTCGTCATCATCAGGATCGGGAAGATGGTCCTTCAGCTTGGGTGCGTCAGCAGTGATCTTACCATTGACATAGGTGCCTTCGATCGCCTGCTGCTTGAGGACGAACATGTCACCGTCGTCTGCATGCTCCTCCGCGAAGGTCTTGAGATCAGCCGTAGTTCCCAGAATGAAGCCTTCAATTGCCTCTTCCGAGCCCGGCGCATCCAAATCTCCCAATGGCGCGAGTCGTGCGGCTCCGTGCAGCAATGCCGCCAATTCGGCACCGTGGTCCGAGACCGGACTGAATTTCAGCCCATGCCCGCCTGCTCCGACATAATCATTGTCTGAAAGCCGGATTTCCTGATTGATCAGCACCGCAAGCGAGCCGGGAGGATCAATCTGGAATTCGATCCGCGACGCCGCCGCAAGCTTGCCCGCGGCCGACACCAGGGGAGCGTCACGAGGCAGAGCATCCACGCCGGGAACGATACCTTCCAGCGCCGGATACTGCGGATTAAGCCACGGCTCGACCGTGGCAAGGTCAGGTGCAAGCGGCTGATAGCGCAGGCCTGGGTCCATCCCGACGAAATCGTATGGAGCCTTTGCTTCGACATCTACGTCGAGGAGTTGATTTTGCTCATGTGCAAGGGCGCTCTGTGCCTGAAATTCGTCGAAGTCCTTGCGCGCGCGCGCCTCTTCCACCGCGATCTGAAACAAACCGATGAAATGCGCGATGGTCTCGGTAATCTTGTCCATAAGCACGAGGGATCGCTCGCCTCCTTGTTGGCAACATTCCACCCAGACCGGTCAATTTTCTTGTTGGAGGTCTGCGCGGGGAAGCTCCCCGCGCAGACCTCAATTGCTGTCCGCAGAAGCGGACGACACTTTCGTCAAACGTCTTCGCCCGTGAACGTGCTGGTGAGATCGCCGCCAACCACGGTCATATCGATCGTGTTTCCTTGCAGATTGGCGCCCATCACGATGCTCTGGTTGAAGGCAGTCAGATCGATGGATGCTTCGGCGTGAGCTTCCGAGATGCCGTTGACGATGCCGTCATCGCCATTTCCGGAACCCCATTGTCCGCCTGCGCCGCCTGCACCACCAAATCCGGTCGTCGCAGTGCCGCCGCTGCCGCCTGCGCCACCGTCGCCGGCCCAGGTCATGCCACCTGTGGCATCACCGCCATTGCCGTCGCCACCCAGAGCCGAACTCAGACCATAGCCGCCCGTGCCTGCGCCGCCGGTAGCACCGCCGACCGTGGCCGCACCGCCTGTCGCCGCGCCGCCTGCGCCGCCATTGCCGCCGAGGCCGTAGCCAAGACCATAGCCAGTGCCTTCGCCCGTTCCAGTACCGGTACCAGCACCACCTTCGCCATAGCCACCGGCTCCGCCAGCACCACCGGCACCACCGGTACCCCAGCCACCGGCACCGCCGGAACCTGAAGCGCCAGAGCCGCCAGTGCCCGTGCCGCCTGCGCCGCCGTCACCAGCAGCACCACCTGCGCCGCCTGCAGCAGCCGCTGCGGCTGCCGCAGCATCAGCCGCCGCGCCGCCCAGGGTTGCGGCAGCAGCTTCAGCATCCGCGGCCGAGGAAGCCGCGCCATTACCGCCGCTACCTGCCGAGCCCGCATTGCCGCCTGCACCACCCGTTCCGGTACCGCCGTTGCCGCCAATGCCGTCACCGCCAGCGCCGCCTGTTCCGTCACCACCGTTACCGCCGGCTGCTCCATCGCCGCCTGCGCCGTCACCGCCTGTGCCTGCACCGACGCCGAGGCCGCCAAGGCCAATGCCAAAACCGGTGCCGCTGGCGCCAGCAGCGCCTGTTCCACCGGTTGCGCTGCCGCCGGTGGCAATGCCGCCGGTCGCGCCGCCGCCGGTTCCGGCACCGCCGGTCGCGCCGCTCGACGCTGCACCGCCAATGCCCTGTCCGGCATTGGTCTGACCGCCATTGGCGTAGCCGCCGTATGCGCCATCGCCGCCATTGGCTTTGGCATGACCGCCGCCACCGCCGCCACCGCCGCCGGCATCAATGCCTTCGGCGCCATAGGCTTCGCCGCCATTGGCGTCGCCATTCTGGTTGAACGGAGCATTATTCTGAACATAGGCGTTCTCGAGCGTATCGTTGTCTTCGACATCGGCGACCTGGTTCTGGAGGAAGGCCATGTCGTTGCCGGCGCCGCTCAGAGCACCGTTCAGGATGTCGTCAAAGCTGATGTCATCGCCCGGATTGTAATGGATTTCGCCATCTCGATTCACGAACAGATTGCCCACCGACGAGCCGTCATAGATATCGATATCGGCGAAGTCGTCGTCCGTAGGCTGCCAACCTTCAAGGTTTACATTGACGCCCACATCCACCGTCGTAGTGGACGTGTTGGTATTCGAATTGGTGTTGGTGCTGGAATTTTCGTTGAGATTGCCGTTGAGGTTCAGGTTGCCATTGCCATTAAGGTTTCCGTTTCCATTACCATTCAGGTTGCCATTGTCGTTATAGGACACGCTTTCCTGATACTGGTCCTGGCCTTGGCCTTGGCCCTGATCCTGGCCTTGTCCCTGCCCCTGATCCTGGCCTTGCCCTTGATCCTGGCCTTGACCCTGTCCCTGATCTTGGCCTTGGCCCTGATCCTGGTTCTGGCTCTGATCGCCTGGATCGTAAATGATGTCATCGAATGCGACGTTGTATTGATCGTCGCCAAACAGCTGAACGCCTAGCTGCTGAGTACCGTTGTTCTTGTTGGCCATTTCAATGTCCTCGGTTGAGGCCGCGGGCTGCATGACCACCATTCATCTGTTACGTGGTCTTGGGCTGCCGCGGACGATTGAGTTTTGATTACAATGCTGGCACGTCTTTCCGGATGCCGGGTGGCTAACGCCAGCGGCGGTCCAGGTTCTCGACAACGGACAGAGACGTGCGGTCCAACCCAACGCGACAACATACGGCGCCGCACGTCTCCACCAGGGCTATCGCACTTTGTTCAACCGAACCGCTTAAATGCGTAGCTCTCGCCCGCGCCCAAGAAATGAAATCTTGTGCCTGGGCCAGTAAAAGGAATAGCTGCCAATTCGAGCTAGTCCTTTTACGATTTATTGTGCCTATATCGGTATAGCTTGGCGAAGTTCAATTGAAAATTTCCAATAAAGCTGAGAGTTGTACTTACTGTCATTTGGAATAACTCATGAATCCGGCTGTATCAGGCGACGCTGTATCACAACTTCCCCAACACATTGCCTTTGCAAGCTTATGTGCGGCCACGCCACCATTCTGCCTCCTGCAACCTTGATGTCACATGACAACAAGGCCACGATCCACAATTCCGGCCGAAAGCAAAATACCGCATTTCAACTTATGATTTTTGACGCGAAAGAAGTAAGCATCAATTTGGCTTAACTCTTATGACCTATTTCCTCTCCCATACTGAGAGGTATTCAATATTATTTCTCCAATATAAAATAAATAAAGAAAGGTGGAGCTTGTTTTGCGCGGCTTCGCCTCAATGAGGTTGGAATTTTGCTGTGAGTGGAAATATATGTTTTTATCCAAATGTAGAAATTGATGAAGATCGAAGCAGAAAGAACAATGCCCGAGACCTTGCCACCGCGAAGGCAATCAGCGCCATCGATGAACAAGCCCGTCCCGCACTTCCAGGAAATACTGCTCCTCACTGGACAGCTAAACTATACTTGGACGAACACAGAAAGCCTACTCATCTATCTCATCGCCGGTCTTGCGCAAGTCGACAAAGAGACCGCAATCGTAATCTTCCTGACGCTGAATACCACTCGAGCCCGCATCGATCTCGTGGAGCGGCTTACCAAGTTGCGCAAAACGCCGGCTGAGCACCGGCGCGAGATACTCGCGGTAACCGAGAGAATGACGCAGGAAGCCAAGCTACGCAATAAATACAGCCATTGCATATATTCCTTTGACGGAGATGGCGCGTCCGGCCGCACACAATTGATGAGGATATTTGATACGAAAAACGAAATTCGATACGGAAAAATCGAGGAATTAAATGGTAATGAAATAAAGAATATTACAAACTGTATCGAAAATCTGATTTCTATCAATAAACAAATATGGATGCTTATAAAAAAATATTCGTATCCATGCTAATTTGTGCCGGGTCATCCTTGACCAGGTGTGCCTAGGGTTCAGACTCAATCATAGCCAGAACGCGACGAGGGTAGCCAAGGCGACCGCAGATAAGAAGTTTCTGGCAAGCTTGTCGTAACGCGTTGC